>NZ_JBSWSV010000002.1:0-3050 GCF_056158205.1 Alteromonas sp. AWQ4_252
ATTACCACGTTGGTAGAAGGGCATGTGGAGCTTGATGCGGAAGGCAAGAAAACAGATATGCACCCCAAAGATCAGGTGACTTTTAATTACAAAGACAAGGTATTCAACAAGAAGGTGGTAGCAGTTCATGATTATATATCATGGAAAGATGGCTTTTTTAGTTTTAATGAAAGCACCTTGGAAAGTATAACGGAAAACCTAAATAGGTGGTACGATGTACAAATTGTATTTGAAGATGAGGAGGTGAAAAATATAAAATTTAATGGAGTATTTAGCCGCGATTTAGGGCTTAACAAGATTTTAAATCTACTGGCAAAAACGAGTAATATAACTTATGAAATAAACAACAACCAAATAGAATTAAAGAAAAAAGGGGAATAAGTTCAGATCTCTTACCATACAAAACTTTTCCCCTTTGATTAATTATATCATAACTAATCTTAATTATTCAAATTTATGAAAATTAAATTTACCGGTTCCCTTTTTGCCCTGGCAAAAAGAGTGGTGCCCCCTAAGGTGGGTTCCGTATTTTTATTAGTTTGCACCTGTGTCTTTAGTTTGGCAATTAAAGTTTCAGCTCAGGATGCTAACATATCAATACCCGAAACCAGGCAGTATTCTACTACCCAGGTCTTCGATCTTATCAAGAAACAGACGAATTATACATTTGTTTACAGATCTGATCTTTTTAACGGTCAGCCATCAGTAAATATTTCAGAAGGTTACATTAAAACTGCTGATTTACTGAAGCTAAGCCTTGGAGATAAATTCTCCTACTGAGTACTCGGCAGAGGATAACAGCATTGTAATTACACCTAGGCCTGCGGACAAAGAAAACCTACAATCAGGAGCTAGTCATAATCAGGTACACCAAGTATCTGGTGTAGTTGGCGAAGAGTCGGGAGAAACCCTTGCAGGAGTATCTGTGATTATTCAAGGGGAGGGAAGAGGTACCATTACAGACGCGAATGGACGCTATACTTTAAATGCGCCCTCAAACAAAAACCTTATCTACTCTTTTTTAGGGTATGAAAGGGTAGAATTACCCGTAGGTAATCGTACAGAGATGAACGTTACACTCAAAGAGAGTCTCACCACACTAAGTGAGGTAACGGTTGTTTCTACAGGGTATCAAAAAATAGATCCTAATAAAGTGACAGGCTCTTACGAACTTATCAGTTCTGTGGATTTACAGGAAAGCCCCTCGATAGACATTATCGATAGGTTACAAGGTAAAGTGCCAGGCGTAAGATTCGATGCAGTTAACAATACCGTTTCTATAAGAGGACCTAACACATTCTATACAAGCTCTGCACCACTTATTGTAATTGATGGTTTTCCGGCTATTGATCAGAGTTTAAGTGCAACCCCAGGAACTGATTTTAATAATATTGGTAAAACATCCAATAACTCAGTGTTAAGTACCTTCAACATTAATGATATTGAGAGTATTTCATTTTTAAAAGATGCCTCTGCGGCCTCTATCTGGGGATCGAGAGCGGCAAATGGCGTAATTGTGATTACTACAAAAAAAGGAAAGAAAAACTCTGCTCCGGTATTTAACTTCAGCGCTACGGCCACGTATGCTAAGCCTTCAAATCTGGATGATTTGAATAGAATGAGCAGTAAAGAATATATCGATTTTGAAACCGAGCTATTTGACAATAACTTTTTCCCTGATCCTTATTCTGCCTGGAGATATCAAAATGGTAGTCAGGCATCTAATTATATGTTTCAGGCGCAAAGAGGTGAAATAACTGAGGCAGAACTAGATGCTCGGATAAATGAATTATCTCAAGTTAATAATAATGATCAGATAGAAGAGTATTTATTACAGCCAAGTGTTACCCAGCAGTACAACCTATCAATTAACGGAGGTTCCGATAATAGTACATACTATGTATCAGGAAATTACTCTTCTAATAGACCTTCTTTTAAAAGTAATTGGTCTGAGCAATATGCCATTACAGCTAATTATAATACTTCCTTTTTTAACGACAAGGTCTCATTACAGACGGGTATTAACCATACCTACTCTACAGACGAAGTAAACACAGGTGCAATTGCCTCAATTTCAGAAGGACCTTTTGGATTACGACCTTACGACTTACTTGTAGATGAAAATGGAAATGCCATAGACAGAGATATTCTTTTTACCTCCGATGTAATAGAAGATTTTGAATCACAAGGCTATCTGCCTTGGAGCTATAATTCTATAGACGAGCTTGATAACTCCAGCTCCACATTTAACAAAAACAGAACTAGGATTAATGCTATGCTCAGTGGTGATATCACTTCTTGGGCCAAGTTATCCGTTTCTGGTATGCTACAAAGAAATTCAACAGAAGTAGTAGAATATTATGATGAAGATAGCTATGAAATGAGAAGCCTTATTAACGAAGGTACCACTATTAATGAGGCCACAGGGCAGTTAGTGTATGGGGTACCTGTAGGTGGTAGATATGAAGCTGGTAATACATTTACTTCTGATTATACAATGAGAGCTCAGTTGGACATTGACAAAAACTGGAACAACATCCATCAACTGACAGCAATAGCTGGTACTGAAATAAGACAATCTAAAGGCCGTGGTTATAATATGGTAAGATACGGATACGATAAAGAATCTTCTACCACCGTAGTGGTTAATCCTACCACACCTTATGCCACCATTTATGGTAGTACCGCCACGCTAACAGGTTTTGATAGATCCATTTACAGATCTATTAACAGATACTTATCATACTATGGCAATGCCAGCTATAGCTATTTACAAAAGTATTTTATCAGTGGAAGTATTCGTTTTGATGATACTAACATGATAGGGGTAGATAAAAGAAACAGAGCTATTCCTTTATGGTCCACTGGTCTTAGATGGAATGCTAAAGCAGAAGACTTCTTGATCAATGTGAATTGGCTTAGTCTGTTAAATGTAAGGACATCTTATGGTACAGGAGGCTCATCTCCGGCCAACAATACAGGTGTTTTAAGAACATTGTATACCGTAGGTGGTACAGATTATTACAGTGGGCTTCCATATGGTTATATAG
>NZ_JBSWSV010000003.1:0-3293 GCF_056158205.1 Alteromonas sp. AWQ4_252
GGTAGAACAAGATATGGCGGCTGTGGCGATGTTCGGCACAGAAATGCTTTTATATACGCTTTTGTATACGGTCCTTACATTTGTTATGAGAAAAGACAGCTGGTTCCCTTACATCAGTGTTGTTCTCGTCCAAGTATTTACAATGGCCGGGATATGGGTGACGGGCGGGGGATGGACCATTATATTAGTGAGTTATTTCCTGGCCATCTTTTCCGTCGTTCATTACAAGGCGGCTGTCTTTGCGCTTGGGTATGGACTCGGATTGGTCACGATTCTGACAGGCACTTTTTTAAGTACGGTCAATAAGGACGCCATTCTTGAGGAGGCACCGACAATCCTGTTGGTCTACATTCTCATGGGCCTGCTTCTCGGAGTCTTGATCTACCTTGGCAACCGGCAGGATACATCTTATCAGAAAGCTCCTTCTGGAAGCCGAACAACGCTCCAAGGTGGAACAGGAAAAACGCCGCACATTGGAAGAGCATGTAAGTGTGATCATTGATGATTTGTCCAAGGTGAACGAGCATGTACAGCGGAATCGGGTATCGCAGGCAGAAATGAGGCATGCCATTCAGGAAGTAGCGGCTGGCAGCCATCATCAGAGCGGACAGATTACTGCCATTTCCGACCAGTCCAGTTCTTCGCGTACCGAAATGGAAGAGTTGAGCGGTCTTATGGATACACTGAAGGAAGAGACCGGCCGGGCAGGGGAATTGACCGGAGAGGGAAAAACAAAGGTACATAGGTTTACCAAGGGTGTGGAGGAGGTTCACGCGTTTATCCATGATTTGAAAGAAACCTTCTATACACTTAGTGAAAAAGTGAAGGAAACCGACAGCTTCTCTAAAGATATTAAGAAAATTTCAGAGCAGACGAATCTTCTCGCTTTGAATGCGTCCGTTGAGGCTGCGAGAGCAGGGGAAGCCGGCAGAGGCTTTTCTGTTGTCGCTGAGGAAATCCGCAAGCTTGCCGAAGTAACCAAGCGGGCGGCTGATCAAATCACTGAGAATCTTTTTGAGGTCAGCCAGAATAATGCAGAAACCTTGTCCAAGATGGAGGTAAGTGTAGAGAAGATGTCTTCGATACAATCTTCTTCTACAGATATACACGGCACCTTCCAGGAGCTGAGCCGCGTGCTTATAGACATCAATCAAAGCTTTGATCAAACGAATGAAGCGGCGGGCCGGGTTGTAGAAAGCAGTACGGAAATTGATCGCTGGAGCGGAGATCGGCAGCCGTCATCGAGGAGTCGAGCGCCGGAATGGAGCAGATGAGTGCCACAGTAGAGTCATTGACGGATGATAATGGAAAAATCGCCGATACCATGAAAGAAACAACAGACCGAGCTGTTCACCTGCTGGAGGAGAACGTATAAAAAAAGACGGGCTTCATGCCCGTCTTCCTCTGGAGGATTCAAGCGAACTGCTTTAGTGCCTTGTACACTTCCTCTCCCTCATCATTTAATACGTGACCGCTTCCGTGGCAGCGAGCTGCACTTGGTTTCATAACTGGTTTCCTCGACGGCCAGTTTCCAAGCCGCTTTCTCACTGGCATGATTGACGCGGCTGTAATGGTCCATAATCATATTAGCCTTGCTGTCATCATATTCTTTATAGGCTCCTGTTCCTTGACATAAGGGGCAGACATGATAGAGGTGACTCACCGTATGTTTATTCAAACCGACCACTTCCTTCGTATTTGATATAGTTAAAGTATGATTGATTTTATGAAATATTCTGACAAAAGGCAATACTTTTTTCTTCCCATAAAAAAGAAAAAAAGTCATTTTGGACGAAAGACCTACCCGATAGAGATAGAAAAATCTGTGTTATCCAGTTAGAGTTGTCCGCATGTCGTGGTGAGGGGGACACGTTCCGCTTTTTGGGTGGATGGTTCCCGCAGGCGTCACCACCGAACGCTCCTCGTGCCGATGCCTGTGGGAAGACAGCTTTACCCTATGATAAAAGAGAACGTTGAGTACAGCTCCTCCGCTGTTTCAAAAGAACAGGACAAGCTGCGTTACGGCCGCCTGCGTGGGAAACAATCCTATCCATGACCAAGTATGGATGACCACTCTTTTGGAGTCACTAGAAAAAAGGTTTCTCTACAAGCTAAAAAGCCACCGGAAATCCGGTGGCTTTTTTCTATCGTCTGTTATTTACCAATGAACATTTGTGTCCAGTAGTTGCCTTCTTCGGCGTGACCTACACCGATGTGGGTGAAGTCAGGGTTCATAATGTTTTCTGGGTGCCCCTGGCTGTTCATCCAGCCTTCAACAACCTGCTCTGGAATATACTGTCCCATAGCGATGTTTTCACCGGCTGTGCGGTAGTCAATACCATATTGATCCATCATATCAAATGGAGAACCGTACGTCGGGCTGTTATGGGAGAAATAGTCATTGTTCTGCATATCGAGAGACTTGTCCTCCGCTACTCCGCTGAGCTCTGTATCCAGTTCCAGTGGTTCAAGACCCTGTTTTTCACGTTCCTGGTTCGTAAGTTCCACCACTTCTTTTTCAAAAGCGGATACGTCAGAAGAAACATTCTCTTCCTGGGCGGAATCCTGCGCTTGAGCTTCTTCTTCTGATGCTGTTGTTTCTTCAGGTGCCGGCTGTGGTGCAGCTTCTTCTTCTGCCGGTTGCGCAGGCTCCTCTTGCTGAGCCGGCTGCTCTTCTACGGGTGCCTGCTCAGAAGGCTGGGCATTCCAATTGAATTGTTTAAGCAGAGACTGTACATCCAATTGATCATACTGACCATTGTTCAATGCCTCTTCATTTTGTTTTACCCAGTCGTTCACTTGACTGGAATCTATTTGAATGGTTTTTGTTTGAACCTGATAGTCTTTCTGAACCTCACCTGTAGAAGCAAGGGATGTGGCTGGTGATGCTAGTAGAGACAGCGCAAGTGCGCCAGTCAGAATAAGTGGCTTTTTCATAATCTAAAATTCCTCCTTGATGAGTTGTGTTGTTTGGAACAACTCTATCGTACCATCAAGATCGTGTAATATAGGAGGTTGAATCTGGAAACTGCCATTCTGAGAGATAGAGCATATGGGAGCATCCCCGTGGAAGAACGTATGAACCCAACGGCGGCGTGAACAGAATAGTCTCATAATTTAATAGAGGGCGGAAGGAAGCATAGGAAGAGTTATCCATTTCGATTATAAATTTCATAAAAGTGCGCCTTGACAGCTTTTGTAAGAGAGGAGATTTGTTACATAGGTGCTGACCTTGCTTTCCCTTCTTGATTGATTAACCTTAGCAATACGTAACTGAAACGAAGGCATACATA
>NZ_JBSWSV010000004.1:0-4311 GCF_056158205.1 Alteromonas sp. AWQ4_252
CACGTATTGCTAAGGTTAATCAATCAAGAAGGGAAAGCAAGGTCAGCACCTAAGGCAGATAAGGGTGTCAGCAGCATGAACGTGAAGTTGAAGATCCTGACGTTATCGCAGGCGCGGCGGCTTTACGTGGCGGTTTCAGGGTCGGTTGCCCATGACCGAGCGCATTGTGCGACTGTTGAGTGCTCAAGGGGCGGCTGTTGGCAGCCGCCCGTGTCACGTTAACCTATTGAACCCCAATGTCCGTCGGCATTTGGCATCGAAGGATGTCATGCCATCCATGGTGATCGAGCCAGTGGCATCGATCACAGTACGAGAATAATGGCAGTGGCGTGCGTTTGCGCATTGGCTCACAACAGAGGCATTCCCACGATCGGTACTGTGCGGCTAATTCGCGCACGAAAGAACGTGCTACAGGCAACGAAGCCCATGACCAGATAGCTGGTCATGGGCCTTTTTTTGGACTCTGAAAAGGGTTCGGCGGTGACAACATCGGCGCCGCATCCGACCATCCTGGTAGCAGGTCACGGGCTGGTGGGGCACCGCTTTGTCGAACAGTCGGTCGCCGAGCCAGGTGGGTTGTGACATAAGCCGCCGTTCTCGAGCGTGCGGAATCGCTGTTGCTGAGCACATGGACCGCGCGTCGCACTTATCTTCGTGGTTTCGTGCCGGTAGCACCGCTCGATCGACCATCGCGATGACTGGCGATAGACTTCCTATCGTGCCATGCGGGCAGGAAGGGGTTCATGGTGGACACGGCCTGCCAGGTCATGGATCTCGACCGTGCTCCGTCAGCGCCGCGTTCGGCACGGGCAACCGACCCTGAAACCTTTGCCTACGATGTAGCGGCCGCTCCGGCTAGCAGGGTCTTCATCCTATTCATGCTGCCGTCCCCTTATGATAGGTGCTGACCTTGCTTTCCCTTCTGAATTGATTAACCTTAGCAATACGTAACTGAACGAAGCAACAGGCGGTAGGCAGGAGATGTTATCGGCGAAGGATTTCACGCTGGCATCAGGTTTGGCGATCTAATCCAGCAGGATATGGTTGCCATTCCGCTTACCGGTCCCCTGAAGACCAGTGTGGTTGCCGCCCCTTCATATTTGAAGACCACTTTCGTACCCGACCATCCTCGCGAGCTTCTTGGGCACAACTGCTTGCGAATATCGCTACCAGACATCGCGAAAGTTCGCCGATTGGGACATTTAAAACGGACGGTGGCCGCACTACCGCAAATGTGAGCGGCAATATGGTGACAAACAGTTTGCGTGTGCTGCTTGAGCAAGCGCGATCAGGTGTCGGTCTTGCCTACATGCCACGCGCCTTGACGACCGCGGACCAAAAGAATGGCACCCTTGTTGAACTCCTCAAGGAATTCAGCATAGATCTCGCGGCACTGCACCTGTACTTTCCAAAGGAATACCGCAGCATCACACCGCTGCGGTCCTTCATAGATTTCCTCAAGCCTCTCAGGCTTCCCGATCGTGACCAAGTCCACCCGTTATAACCAAGTGCGTCCCGAAGACAGGCCCGCAAGTTCACAAAGATCAGCTGCTTGCATCTCCCTTGGGCGGTGGTAGCCAACCATCATCAGCCTGTCTCGCGACCTCGTTGTTATCCAGCTTCATGACATCCAAGAGCTGCTCTCCGCGTGATTTGATTGTGTCAAGGTAGTGCTGATCAACGCCCTCGGTGATCCATCGATCACGAAGCTGGTCCGAAGTTTCCAAATCATGCGAACGAAACGCCCGTGACTTCCGCTCTGCAAGAAAAGGATGCAGACCCAATAACACAAGTGCCTTTCGCCCCATGGTTATGGAGCTTTCAAACAGCTCCCGTTCGGCAACATGGGCCCCTGCGATCTCAAGCTCGTAAACATGATGCCGATCGAAAGCTCGTGCAACGATTTTCAAATGCGGATAAGTCTTGGCAACATGCTCCACCATCAGGGTTTGTTGGTCGCGGTTATCAATTGCAGCGACAAACAGCTTTGCTTCTTCCAAGCCTGCGGCGTGGGAGAGGTCAGGGCGGGACGCGTCTCCGTAAAAGGTCTTGATGCCTACGCGGCCAAGTGCTTCGATCTCTTGAGGATCATGGTCAAGAACGATGACCTTGTAGCCTGAGCTCATGAGAAGCCGGGCCACGACCTGGCCATATCGCCCGAACACCGGCCACAACCACGGGACCCGTTTCGTCAATGGTGTCGGCTTTTCGCTGATTTTCCTCGACCAAACGCGGTGCGATAACCCTGTCATGCAATATGAACAGCGCAGGTGTGATGAGCATTGTAATGGCCACAACGAGCGTCAGCATCTTGGCAAGGTCTGGAGGGATTGCGCCTGCGCTTAATCCAAAGCCGAATAAAACAAACGCAAACTCACCAGCCTGAGCCAGCCCCAGCGAGAAAAGCCATCTGTCAGCTGTTGGCAACCTGAAGCCCACAGCGAGTATGTAAAGCACAATAAATTTAAGTGATAGAATGCCCAACGCGAGCCCGAAGATTGTTCCAGGCGCACCAAAAAGCAGCTCGAAGTCTACGCCCGCTCCCACAGAAATGAAGAAGAGGCCAAGTAGCAACCCCTTGAACGGATCAATATCACTTTCGAGCTCATGTCTGTATTCACTATCCGACAATACGACCCCGGCGAGGAATGTCCCCAGTGCCGGCGAAAGGCCTACGGCCTCCATGAGCAAAGCAATTCCTATCACCAACAACAGAGCGGCTGCCGTAAAGATCTCCGCAACTTTGCCTCTGCTATGAAGCGGAAAACTGGCCGTATCAAGTAGCGCCCAGTGCCGATAATCGCGGCAATTACAACAAGAATAACGAGTGCTTGGAGCCATCCGGGCAAAGCTGAAAGCCCATTGTGCCCCGTCTGCGCTGTGTGGCTGCCATCTCCACCCAGAGCGTGAGAGACGGCCAGCAATGGCAATATTGCTAGCATCGGGATGACGGCAATATCTTGAAAAAGCAGCACGGAGAAAGACGACTGTCCCCCGACTGTCTTCATCTGCCCCTTTTCATTGAGTGTTTGCAGGACAATCGCAGTTGACGAAAGTGCGAGCGTCATACCAATGGCAAGCGCAGTTTGCCATGGAAGCGAAAAGGCAACGCCGAGCCCCCCGATTAGCGCTGTACTCAGGAGCACTTGAAGCCCGCCGAGCCCCAAGAGCTTGGCACGCATCTTCCAAAGCATGGTAGGCTGAAGCTCAAGTCCAACGAGGAACAACATCATTACAACACCGAACTCGGCGAAGTGTTTTACTTTTTCGGTTTCAGAGCCCACGACCCCCAACAACGGACCAATAACAATGCCTGCGATCAGATACCCTGAACGGAACCAAGACCCAAACGCTTGGCAATCGGAACCGCTATGACTGCAGCGACCAAATAAACAAAGGCATCTTGCAGCAGGCTCATGATGCTGCCTCCGAAACATCTGGAAGTAGTATGTTATCCAGATCTTCGGCTAGACTGTTGCCCGTTCCGCCCGCTCGAGATCCACACGGTCATTAACGAGCGCAACCAAGAGCCGGTGGTAGTCAGCCAGATGTTTTTCCAGCCGTCCATCCTCACGCGCATGTCCGGACGCATATATTTCAAAGGGAAGAAGAAACCGCATTTTGCACAAGCGGGCAGTTTCTTCGAAAGGTGCCAGCAGGTCTCGCAGTTCACGCCGATAAGCCCCGTCGGGACGATAGGCCGACCGGCTGGCTCCGCAAGTCACTGCATTGAAAAAGAGTTTCCCGGCGAGAGCTGTACCGTGAGAGCCGTAGGCGAAACCGTGTTCCAGCACGAGATCTTGCCATTCCTTTAGAAGTGCAGGTACGGAATACCAATAGAGTGGATGTTGGAATGCCACAATGTCATGGTCGAGCAATCTCTGTTGCTCTTTTTCTACACTAATATCAAAGGTTGGGTATTCGGCGTAAAGGTCGACGAGCGTGACACCATCAAGGGAACGGGCGATGGCTGCACATCGGGAAATTCATCTCAGAGCGGTCATTGCGCGGATGCCCCGTATAGAATGAGAACCTTTTTCATCTCTGGTTTTCCGTGCCATTGGTTTTGGCAAAATATTTAAATTTCTCGATATTTCGCAGGCACTACCATGAGCGCAAGTGCTTGGCAACAACGTGATCGTCAATGCTGTTACGTCGCATGTTAAGCGGCAAATGATTTAGATCAGCTGTTTCCTGTTTATAGTCAGCTATCAATTCGCTCGCAAAAAATCGATAACCAATAATCTTCAATGTGATCGGACTACCGCAGGCAAGCGCATAGCTGCATTGAACGACCTGTGGAGCACTGCA
>NZ_JBSWSV010000005.1:0-4578 GCF_056158205.1 Alteromonas sp. AWQ4_252
ATAACCCTTTATTAATCAATTCAGGAATGTGGAAACAACTCACCTGGAAAGGGGTAGGAGTTGGTATCTACAAAGAATATGCTGTAGTGTGGTTTGGGCAGATAGCTGATGAGGAAAATACTATTGAGCTATGTCAATAGTATTAGTATTTTTCATTCTCGTTAGGAAAATCTTTAGACTTCACATCTTCAACGTAGTTAGTTACAGCTCCGGTGATAATTGTATCTAGATCTGCATATCTTCTCAAAAATCTAGGTTTAAACTCCTTAGTCATACCTAACATATCTTGAACTACAAGTACTTGGCCATCTACATATGGGCCTGCACCAATACCAATAATAGGAATTGAAACAGCCTCAGTCACCCTTCGAGCTAATTCAGCTGGAATTTTCTCTAATACAATACCGAAGCAGCCATATTCTTCAAGTAATTTGGCATCACTCAAAAGCTTTTCGGCTTCGGCTTCTTCTTTAGCTCTAACCGAGTATGTTCCAAACTTATAAATTGATTGTGGAGTTAATCCCAAATGTCCCATCACAGGCACTCCTGCACTCAATATTCTTGTAATAGAATCTTTTATTTCAGCGCCTCCTTCTAGCTTTACGGCATGAGCTCCCGATTCTTTCATAATGCGGATAGCCGACCTTAGCGCCTCTGAAGAATTTCCTTGATAGCTACCAAAAGGTAAATCCACTATCACAAAAGCTCTTTCAGCTCCCTTCACTACTGAACTACCGTGGTATATCATTTGCTCCAAAGTTATAGGAAGAGTGGTTTCATGCCCCGCCATTACATTAGATGCGGAGTCTCCTACCAAAAGCACATCAATACCTGCTGAGTCTAACAGGCGTGCCATTGAATAATCATAAGCGGTGAGCATAGCTATTTTCTCACCTCTGTTTTTCATTTCTTGTAATTGATGGGTAGTAACTTTTTTGATATCCTTTTTATGTACCGACATGCTTATCTCTTTAAGAGTTATCTTATAAGAGGGTGTTAGGTATACTAAAGACAAAAGTTGTACCTTCTAATTCCTCGCTGGTAACTTTTATCTCCGCATTAAGCTTATCTGCCACTTTTTTTACAATGTATAAGCCTAAACCTGATCCCTCACTTTTTTCTGTGGCTCTGTAAAACATGTCAAATATATGTGGAAGTTTTGACTCTTCAATACCTTCCCCATTATCTTCTACCGTAATCAAGGCTCGTTCTTTGCTTACTTCTGCCTCTATTCTTATAAAAGGATAATCTTTATCAAAAGATCTATATTTTAAAGCATTAGAAATCAGATTATTAAGGATAATTCGGATTCTGGTGAGGTCAGAACAGAATGATACATTTTGCTTTACCTTAGTTATAATCTCTAAGCCCTTGGTATCCGATGCATTATAGTAGCTTGAAATACTATTATTTATTTCCACCATTAAATTTATAGGGATATGCGCATCGTTAATTCTGTCATTACGAGAAATACTTAAAAGTTCCAGCACTAAGGAATCTAATCTTTTAACACTGCTCTCTATTTTCTCTATGCATTCCTCTTTTATTCTCTGCACCTCCTCTAACCTATATACATCTATAAGCCCAAGAATAGAGCGCAATGGAGAACGCAAATCGTGCGAAGCATGATAAACGAAGCTATCTAACTCAAAGTTTACCTTTTGCAACTCAAGCAAACTGGCTTTGGTTTGAGTAATGTCCTTTAAGATGCATTCGATAATATTTTCATCTTTATATAGCACAGCACTTAAAGAAACCCACAGCTTCTCGGAGTGACTAGTTTTTATTTCTAATTCAAGATTATCGATAGCATGATATTCCAATAATAGATTGAGCACCTTTGCTTTATCTCTACTATTGAGAAATATGTCAAAATTCACATCATCCTGATGCTCAGAATCAACCCCGACCAAAGACCAAAACTTTTCATTAGCCTCTATAATAGATCCGGTTTCAGCATGACTCCGAACCATGGCCACCAAAGAGTTTTGAAATAAATTTCGGTATTTCTCTTCGCTTCTTTTTAATGCATCGGCCGCTAATTCTCTATCAGTAATGTCGGTATGAGAGCCACTAACTCGGATGGTCCTACCCGAGGCCCCTCTAAGGGCTGTGGCACGCGAAAGGATCCAACGGAAAGTACCGTCAGTATGTTTTAATCGAAACACCTCTTGATAGGAAGAGGTGTTTCCCTTGATGTAATCTTTTAATTTTTCTACAGCATTGGCCTTGTCGTCAGGGTGCAGTATATCTTCCCAAATAGACATGAGGTCAACATCCTGCGTAATATCCATGCCCAACATGGTTTTCCAAGGCGTAGAAACGAAACCTTCATTCTTCTCAAAATCCCAATCCCACAGACCATCATTGGCGCCACTTGCAGCCGCTCTGTATTTATCCAGTCTATTTTTTAACTGCTCTATTTCTAGCTGTTTTTCCGCCAGAAGGCCTTCGAGCCTTTGAATTTCCTCTTTCACCGTTAATGATCAATAAGTTTCGTGCATTTACAACCCTAAACGGCTATAAGTTAAGAGTAGGAATTTATTAAAGCAAGCGAATACCTATCGGAGATAGACAACCTTCTCATTTTCTTTTAGTTGCACCTCCACATGATCCTTTATTGTAGTGGCCAATTCGTATCCTGCATATTTGGTTGAAATAGGAAATTTAAGATGGCTCCTATTTACCAATACAGCAGTTTCTATTTTAGAAATTTTAATATTTAAAAAAGGCTTTAGGCTGTAAGCCATAGTGCGGCCGGTATTCATTACATCATCAATAAGTATTACACACTTATTTTTTAAATGTTGAATATCACAACTTAGTGTAATTTCACTTTGTGTAGGAGCAAACTTATCGAGTTTCACCTCGATAAGTTCCACTTCAAACGGAGCTATTTCTTTTAAATTAACCTGCAGTAGTTTGGCTAATTCATATCCTTGGTCTAAAATTCCCGCCAGAATTATATGCTCTTCCTGAAAATTATTTTCATAAATTTCATAAGCAATTCTCTTAATCTTCTGGCGAACTTGTGTATCTGTTAATATTAAGCTTCTTTCACCCATATTATTGCGGTATTGGCATTACTTTGCTATCCTTAAAGGTAGAAAGTATTACTAAGGATTCCATATTATCTACTACTTCAATGTTAGTTACTCTTTCCAACATAAGCTTTTGATAAGCAGGAATATCTGCCGCTATAATTTTTAAAATAAAATCACCTGACCCTGTTACGTGATGGCATTCAACAACTTCTTCAATTTCATTGATACTATCAGTAAATATCTGAATATTATCTTTGTTGTGCCCCTTTAAAGATACCATTACAAAAGTACTTACTCCAAGCCCTACTTTTTCATTGTTAAGCTTTGCATGATAGCTCTTTATTACGCCAGAAGTCTCTAACTTCTTTACTCGCTCTAATGTAGGTGCTGGTGACAACCCTATTTCCTGAGCAAGTTGTGCATTAGTTATTTTAGCGTTAGTCTGGAGAATCTTTAAAATCTTAAGATCTATTTTATCGAGTTTCGCTTTGTCCTTCATTCTTTATTTTTGCCAAATAATATTTGCTGCGAAGATAGTTATAAAAAATAAGTTAATAAGAGAAGTTAATACAAACTTAATAGTTAATCAACCTTTAATCGATAGGTTTCACTTGTATTATCTGCTGTTACCTTCACTAAATACAAGCCTGATTTCATTCCTTGTACGTTGATATCAAAAGCGTTGTAACCGATTAAAAGTGTAACCTCCCGTATGGTTTTAACTTCATTACCTGCAGTATCAAAAATTTGAACAGAAGCTTTTTCTCCTCCATTTTTTGAAACCAGGCCTATAGCAAACTGTGACCTTGCGGGGTTAGGCCGTGGAGGAAGCATCACTACCTCTTCAGTACTATTTAGTGTTATACACTGATAGTTATTATTCAAGTCATTATCATCTATACCACTGATTAACGCATTAACGTAAACGCATAAATACTGAATGTTTAACTCTGTTAAGGTAAAGTCTAGAGATACATTGATCGTCTCTCCTGCATAAATGGTTTGATCTACCTTTTTACTTAAAGAAAGCTCTTCTCCAAGATCAATATCAACCTTAAAACTATCTACTATAACGGTACCTGTATTTTGAATTGAAAGTACTAATTCATCATTTTGAAAGATCGCTGATTCCAAATTCAAATCTAAATTTGGGTCTAATACACTTATTGGGTGACTAACAGTGTCTTTACATCCTTTATCATCAAAAGCAACTAATTCAACGTTATAAACATTTTCATCAGTAAACACATGCGATGGATTCTCCTCCTCACTGTTTTCCCCATCATTAAAATCCCAATAATATGTGCTAGCTCCGGCTGACGAGTTTGTAAACGCAATGCTCAATGGTGGCCCTCCAAAAGATACTGAAGGAGTAAAAGCTGCATTTGGAGCTTCTGACACAGTTACTGGCGCTACTGTACTGTAACTACACCCGTTTTCAGTCTCTATGGTAAACCTAACGTCATATTGCCCCACCGATGGGAATTTATGATATATAGAAGAATCCGCATAGAGCTTCTGATTATTAAAAGTC
>NZ_JBSWSV010000006.1:0-6722 GCF_056158205.1 Alteromonas sp. AWQ4_252
GTTACGTATTGCTAAGGTTAATCAATCAAGAAGGGAAAGCAAGGTCAGCACCTGAAATGGAAGAGGAATACGTTGCAAAATCACTGATTAACTCGCGATCTGCTTCTGGGTTTCGAACGGCATAATATTCTAGTGTCCCTGCAATATAGTCTGATATGTTAGGAATGTTTATTTTCATTCCGACTTGCAAGTAGTTATACGAGACTGAAGGATTGGCCCTTTTCAATTGCTCCAAGGACACGTACGCTTTTTTAGCAATACCTTTCATCGTATCACCCGGCTGATCTGTGTATACATATAGGGCTATGAGCAAGGCTTGACCTGGAACAATATTTGCTTCTTCTAACCCATTCACGCTCCTAAGCTGTGCAACGGAATAACCATATCTTCTGCTTATTGAAGATAACGTATCACCAGGCTGAACTATATGAACAAACATGTTTTCTCCTCCTATGTACTCTTTATCTATTTACGTTTTATTCCGCACCAAGTTTAAAAAAGCCATTCAATAAATGTATATGAGTATTGTTTGTTTATATAACTGAGTTAAGTAAGGGATAACCTCTTTACACACTCTCACTCTATTGCGTCCCTAATACGGGTAGAAATGTTCCAGAGATGATCTCAAAATCTATGTATCATAAATGTATGTTTTTGGTGTACTTGAAACAGGCTGTTTTTTGTCAGATAGGATTATATTAAGAAATAAAAAGAGCAAGCTCTCTATCATGAGAGCTTGCTCCTTCCATTTAACGATTAAATGGAATTGCTCATAATTTCCCACACCTTTTTCTCATGTTTTTAAGCCTCTTGTGATTACTGCAGAGAAAAATTTTTGTCCTACGGCTAAGAGTTAATAGAGGAGAAGCACATGCTGAGGGCACCAACTCAAGCATGTGAAATATCTTAACCGTACCCTAGAGCAGGATCATCAGGGGATGATATTTTTAGAAGCTATCTCCTATTTAATAAAGGAGTTTTTTGTAAAGAGGAAGTCAGTTCTTTCTTAACCTTTTACCTTGTGTTTCTTTTATTTATTTTTTTTTTCCATTCTATAACCTCGATGTTAACGCCATGATCTTCTTGAGATGATATGGTGAATTCGTCCATTAATTTTTTTACCCCTGATAAACCAACGCCTAATCCCCCTGACGTTGTATAGCCACTTTCTAGCGCTTGTTGAATATTTTTAATGCCTGGTCCTTTATCTATAGCTATTATTTTGAGTCCTATTTCAAGTTGATTCTCTATTATTTCCATTATAATTTTCCCCGTAGTGGCATATTTATATATATTTCTGGACAATTCTGAAATAGCCGTAATAATTCGGGCCTGATCGAGTGCGCTGAAGCCTAAGCAATTAGAGAACATTCGTCCTTTCTGACGGGCTTCTACTATATCCACTTCCGTGTGTATCTCAACAGTTAAAGGTTCCTTTCCTTTATCCGATTGAAATAGCATAATTATCACCACTTTCTTTATTTTAATAGTAGTAAAAAAACAATAGGCCAAAAAGAAAGGTTAGATAACCTTTCTTTTTGGCTCTACATCTAGTTCAGTGCCTAGCTTATTAGTGCCGTTATGAAGTTGCGTTTAAAATCAGAAGAATTGTACTTTTATCTTTATGAAAATCCCATGCGACCAGTATATCTGTTACCTTTGAATCTAAAATCACTTCTAATGATTGACTATGCTCATGGAGTAGCCTTTTTTCGAGATTTCTTTTAGCCAATGTAAGGTTTTCTTCAAACCCTAATTGGACTAATTCTTTCTCTATATTTACCATAATACCTTCCCTAATGATAAGGAGTGTTCGCTGATCTCAATAAATAAGAAGAAACATCTTGAGGGAGTTTTTCTGCTTTTTGAGTCACTTCCTCAACTTCTTTATGCAGCAATTTCTGATTTTTATAGGAATGGTTGACTATGTTATGTTTATCAGAATGGATCATGATAAACATGCCAGACTGCAGCTCTAAATTCCAATCATAATAAAATTCTTCAATATCTAAATGTATATTTAATTGTATATATCCTTTTATCTCTTCAATTAAAGTCTCCATCAACAAATCACGTGTTTTTTGAACATAGATAACTTGTCCCTCGTCTAACAAAGCCTTTTCTAAAGGTAATAAAAAGGCTTTAAAATAAACGGTTATAAAAGGAGGAGAAATGACGGTGAATACACCTCCAGGACCTCTTCCAAAGTTTTCACGAAGTAATCTTCCCATATAACTACTTAATTCTTTTTCCAGTTTCGTTTTATCGATAGATGGTGCACCTAGTTTCTAGTTTCATAAGGTATACTATTCGTGATGTTTTATGAAAACTCCTTCTTCATCATAAGATCATTTTGGGTAATAAGAATTCACTTTTCACAAAATGTAAACGAGTCATACTAGTATATTTTTAATAGATTGGTTTCTGTTTACCTTTGTATTTTCTATGTTTAAAAATTCTTCTTTTATTTGAAATTCCAATTTTACTTCCATAGATAATGGTACTTAACAGTATTATATCCTTGCTAATTTCTTCTTTGTAAAATTCATTGTCATACTTTTGGTAATCCTGCAACAATCGACGAAGCTCTTTTATAAACAATACAATCTCATGATTATCAGCCATACCGACCAAATCCTTTCTGTTGGCACATCCTATTTTCAGATGCTATTTTAGGGGATTATTCCGTTACAAAAGGACTTACTCTTTTGAAACAACAAAAATAAGCCGAAAAAGAAAAGGTATGAGCTTTTCTTCCTCGGCTTATGTTTGGCACAATGTGTCCAATTCATTACTGCCTCATTAATTTTTTGGTTTTAAGATAAGGGTAATAATGCTATTGTCCTTTTCAAAATCCCAATCCACAAAAATATCAAGAATGTCTGCATTTAATATCTCATCATAGTCATCGTTTTGTCGTAAGATTCCTTTTTCCAAAGGGCGTTTAGAGATGCGTAAGGTGTCATCAAAACCCAACGAAATTAGCTGCTTTTCAATAGCCACCAGTATTCCTTCTCTTACGATGACCAATGTACGATCACTTAATTTATACGAAGAGATTTTCTCAGGCCCTTTTTGTGCAATTTCACTCATCTTTATAATCCGATCATGAATTGCTTGTTTTCCTGGGTAAGGGTCACCCTCAGTCAAATCGTCTTTCAAATCGTCCAGACAAACTCCCACAAAAATTCCGGAGTGATGAATCTAAATTCCAATCATAATATAAGTGCTGGATGTCAAGGTCTGTAATCCCTTTAATTTGACCAGTGATTTGAGGTTCAAGAGTCTTTACCAAAAGCTCTCTTGTAGTCATAACCTGAAGTTCTTCATTCTGGTTTAACAGTACTTGTTCCATCGGTGATACAAAGCCACTAACATAAATAACAACATAAGGTTCATAAATCGTAACATGAACAGCCTCGGGGCCTTTTCCAAAGTTATCTCGTAACAATTTGCCCAAGTTATTCGCCAATTTTGTTTGCTGAGCCTTAATATCCATATTTCTTCATCCTTTATTAAGAAAGAAGCATCATATCCTCTTTCCATCATTTTATTGTACCATTACGAACGAATAATTTAAATATACAGAATAAATAAAAATAATTTGTTACTTCATGTTTAACCGAATTATAAACGTTCAAAACCTCTTCTTTCTATTGCTTGGTACGTATTTTGAATGTCACCGGAAAATACGAATCCGTTGGATTCGTACTGATGTTTTCAATGAAGTGAGTTATAGCATGTAGTCAAATTATTGTTGGGGAAATATAGCTTTATCTTTTAATTGATGCATCGGAGGGACATATTAAAAAATAAACAGAGGTGCAGCATGAAAGAGAAAAAAGAGCCACTTATTTTACGCAAGTGGCTCTTTGCTATGTTGATTGAATTCACTTGAACCTCTAATAAATAATGGCAAAACGCAATCTATAATCGATTTAGATTATTCTTTGACTAATTTAACAAGCATATGAGCAAGATGATGTTGTTCTTCCTCGTTTCCAACTTTCCATAACTCATGTAACAAGTATTGCTCTTCATTTTGTGGCTCCTCATGGGTTGCGAGATAGTCAGCTATTTTTTTAGCTGCTAGAGCTAGTTGATTATCATTTAACCCTAGTTTCTCACCTTTTGTGACTTTATCTCCTAAGTAACTTTTAAATTCGTTAAAACTAGAAAGGATGTTGTCTTTCTTCTCTTGACTCATTTCATTTAGTTTATCCTCTACTTTATTCTCAACGGTTTCAGTATTATTGTTCATTTTTCATTCTCCTTCCAATTAGGTATCAATATTCTTATATGGTAAATCCCCCATTTACAGGTATATAAACATTTCGCAGCCTATTCATATGTTAAGTAGAATAATAGTAAACCTTGAATAAAACTCGAGTATTTGTAATAAAGTTTAGTGAAACACCTTTTTGATAACAGGTTGTATTTCTTAGGATATTAACAACCTAGGTTAGTTCCACAAAACTTAACGGGTTATTTAGATGAGGAACGGAGTGAATACAAATGAGTTTAGCTACTTATATAGGTTCGAACGTAGAATTACCTGTAGAATTACCTATTAATAAGGAATTAGATGATTTAGTTACTATTGGGAATTGCTTTTCAGATGAAAGAAATCGATTGAACATAAAGAAACACCAATTTACTACCCTTTATGTTTATGAAGTTGCAAGTGACTGGGGAATTGAGATTACGGAATATATGAATAAGAGCAGGCGCAAAGAATCAAAAGAGAAACTAATTGCACTATGCAAATTGATGGACCGCTATCTTAAGTCAGGAGACTTTTTTGAATTGTATAGTTGTTGGGTAGGAGAAGAAGCTGAAGAACCAGAGAGGAAATTAACGTTAAACATCCATTACTTTGACATCGACGACATTGACATGCCAGAAAAAACATTAGTTAGAATTGAAAAATGAGTTCGTCCTATTATTATGGTGAAATTACCCTTATATAGTATACATAAAAACAGAAAAACTCCCCTAATGCCTTAAGGGAGTTTTTCTGTTTAGTTAAATATTAAGGGTGTAATTGCTTGTTACTTACATATCATTTAATATTTTTGTAGATATTTATTATAACCTACCAAATGATTTCGGGAAAGCAAAAAATAAAAGCGATTACTTTTAATTCAAAATAATAGATGAAATATAACTGTCTTTTTATGAGATGTATTTTGGTTCTGGAAAAATACAGTGCTTAAGCTTATATGCTCAAATTTCTCCTTATCTATTAATAGATAAGGAGAAATTTTTATTCTTTATCGTTTCCTGGCACAGCATTAGAAACTATAGAAGTGTCTCCAGTATAATACTTATGGGGATAAGGATCAGAAGGCTTTGTTGCAAACTCTTTCTCAAGATCAGCTAATTCCTCTGATACCTGTTCTAAATCATTTGATTGATTATCACTCATATAAAACTCCTCCTTTTAATTAAACAATGTTCATCGCGCATTAAGGATACGTTTTTTCATAATGTGGATATACATGCTGTTTTTATTCTATACTTTCCTGTGCCTTTTCTTCATTTAGTATATATTTCAAATTAATATTTATTACTTTTTATAGGAATTTTCATTAGTCCATTATCTACCGCACCCATTCTTTTTTGTTTTATACTTTCGCTTCCTCTAGGGTTTCTTACCTATACACTAACAAATCTGCTTCTTCTGATTATCCAGCCAAGTGAACTTATTATTTTTCCTTTTACAACAGGAATACTGGGAATAGGCATAGGAGCTGCTTTTTACTTTTAAAAAAAGAGATTGTACATTATTATAAGTGGTGCCACCTCATTAACTGTTGGGATTATTACCTTATTGTACGGTTTCAAATTCCCAGTACTAGGTCCCGTGATCTCCAATAATGTTTCTCTTTGTACTACTGGTTTAATTTTTGTATTTACGTTTCTTTATAGTTGGATTTGGGTTGAACTGAGCCTAGCTTATTTTAAAAAATTAAAAACATTTATTTTCTAGTGAATCTACAGATTAATCTCTTAACAGAGATAACTCGTTAAAATAATGGAGAAATCGCAATTAGCCTTTTAGAAAAACGTCAATTAGGACAATCTCATCTGAATTTTTTAAGGCGCTTTTCATTATATTTTCAAATTCGGCTAAACTATTTGCCCGTTCTCCTTTAATTCCAAAGCTAACTGCCAATTGAACAAAATCTGGGTTTGTAAAAGTTACTCCATAGCTCTTACCAAACTTTTTGTTCATCATTTCCTGCTCTATTTTTAATGTAGAGTCGTTTAAAACAATAATGATGAATGAAAGCCCTAAGCGCTTTGCCGTCTCTATTTCTGCAAAATTCATTAAAGCTCCTCCATCTCCAGTAATACAAATAACTGGATCATTAGGGCAGGCTAGTTTAGCTCCAATTGAGCCTGGTAAAGCAATACCCATGGAAGCTAAACCATTTGATATAATGAACTTGTTAGCGTTTTTGGGTTGATAAGTTCGGGCTATAGATACTTTATGAGCTCCTACATCTGAAATCACAATTGTTTCCTCTGAAGAGAGCTTGTCAATACTGTGCAAGATATTCTCAATTGTTAAAGGTAGTAAATTAGTATCTATCTCTTTCTTTTCAATATGATAGGATTGCTTAATTTGTTTCTGAAGATTGAGGTGCTGAGTAGCGTGATTGTTGATTTGTTGGCTTTAGCAATACGTAACTGAACGAAGCAGACTAGTAAAAATA